>NZ_JBADWU010000103.1:0-15408 GCF_056203535.1 Candidatus Limimorpha sp.
ATCAGTAGCTATGGAAAACATAGGAAATTTTCTTCAAAGTTACTGATTTCCAAGATATTATGCAAGTGTTTTAACTAAAAAAAACACCGGATTTTTCCGTTTTTTTGCTCTTCTTGAAATTTTTGTCATGTACTAAGGGAATTTCCATAATTAATAATCTCACTCTTTCGCAATTTCCACCATTCTATTAATCACTTTCTTAATGTTTTGCGGTTTTGTCAGGCAATTGTAGTCGCAGAAAGAAATATCCATGTAGTTGGCCGTCTTTCTCCAATTGCCTTTGTAGTCTTTTTTCAGCGAAAAAATGTAGGAGTTGCTGATTCCAAGCAGCACTTCTTTCAGGGCGCATACCTTGTAAACGATTTCATTGAACAAGCTTTCGCTGTTCACACCTGTCTTACATTCAATGACATACAGTTTGTTGGCTTTCATGAAACAGACATCGAGTTCGTTGTTGTGTTTCAGGCTGTTGCTCGAAATGTGAACGCCCATGGCAATGTCCTGTGGATTTACGGTTGCTTTTATCAGATAGTAGACATATTCCTCAAACCATCCGCCAGTGAGGTATTCAATTTCTTCACGTTGCAGCGAATTTTTCATTTTTGGCACAAAACCGATGAATTCCAGAAACTTGCTGAGATTCGGAATGGCCGTCATGTAATCTTTTGTTGGGTGTTCGACTTCCGAAATCCTGATAAATTTCCAATTACGGTATTTTTCGCGCAAAATATCCATTGCCTTATAATCGCCCTGACTGAGCAAATTTTGAGAAAACAAAGTGAATAGATGTTTTGCGAAGGCAGCATCACGTACGGCTTTTCGCGGTTCGTTGGCATCGTGGTCCAAACCGTAAAGTTCGAAATATTCGCTGAGCGTCATGCGATAGTCTATCGGGTAAACCACATCGTCGTTGTCGTAAATGCTGTTATCAAAAATGGTCTTTACGATTTGATTTTCACGTGTTTGCGTGTAGAAAAACAATGATTTGAAATCTTCAAACACATGTTGCACCGACAAAGCCATGTAACGCGAACCGCCTGCCAGATTGACGTAATATTCCGTTTCCTTGTTGAGTCTTTCCTTTATCTTGCGACAAATCAGTTCATATAGGAATTTTCCGTTTTCTCTTTCAATGATGATGGTTTCGAAATCGTTTTCGTTGATAGCCAATTGTTTGGTCAGAATAGCAATGCTGTCGGCTTCTTCCTTGGTTGAAATGAAAAGGAACTTATCGCCACTAGCGTGGACTTGTTTTGTGAATAGATAAGCTGGCAAAGGGTCGCTTTTATCAATAATGTTGACGATGGTTTTTGACATGACGGACATAATATTGCTTTTGGCTATTAGCTGCTGGCCACTGGCTTACCGATTCATTAAATAGAAGTTTTTTCTATTTTAATGATTAGCTAAGCCAAAAGCCAAAGGCTAATAGCCAAAAGCAGATGAAATTAATAAATCATTTCTTAATGGCAGCAATGCCAGGCAGTTCCTTGCCTTCGATGGCTTCGAGCAAAGCGCCGCCGCCGGTTGAAACGTAACTTACGCGGTCGGCCAAGCCGAACTTGTTGATGCAGCTGACGCTGTCGCCGCCGCCAATCAGTGAATAAGCGCCGTTCTGTTCGGTAGCTTCAACAATGGCATCTGCCAAGGCACGCGAACCTTCTGCAAACTTGTCGAATTCAAACACGCCGCAAGGTCCGTTCCAAAGGATAGTCTTCGATTGCTTGATGATGCCGGCATAGAATTTACGGCTTTCAGGACCGCAGTCCATGCCTTCCCAACCATCAGGAACATTCATTGGATCAACGACTTGCGTGTTGGCATCGTTTGAGAATTTGTCGCCAACCACGACATCGAACGAAAGGTAAAGGTTCACGCCTTTGTCCTTTGCTTTCTGGAGGATTTCGAGGGCGAGGTCAAGCTTATCGTCTTCGCAAATCGAATTGCCGATTTTGCCGCCGAGGGCTTTCTTGAAGGTGTAAGTCATGCCGCCGCAAAGAATTAGGTTGTCAACCTTTGTGAGCAGGTTTTCGATGATGTCAATCTTTGTAGAAACCTTCGAACCACCCATGATGGCTGTGAATGGACGCTGGATTTCGTTCATCACCTTGTTGACGGCTGCCACTTCCTTGCCCATCAGGTAGCCGAACATCTTGTGGTCGGCATCGAAATAATCGGCAATCAAAGCGGTGGAAGCGTGGGCGCGGTGTGCGGTGCCGAATGCATCGTTGATGTAGTAATCGCCATAGCTTGCCAAGGTCTTGGTGAATTCCTTTTGCGAGGCTTTCAGGGCTTTCTTAGCTTCATCGTAGCCTTCTTCGCCTTTTTCAATGCCGCGTGGCTTGCCTTCTTCTTCGGCGTAGAAACGAAGATTTTCGAGCAGCAGGACATCGCCAGGCTGCATAGCAGCGACCTTATCGGCAGCTTTTGCGCAGTCTTCGGCAAATGCTACGTCTTTTCCGACAAGTTCCTTCAGATGGGCCAAAATCGGCTTCATGGAGAAATTCGGGTCTGGGTTTTTCTTCGGGCGGCCAAGGTGCGACATCAGGATGATCATGCCTTTGTCGTTGATGACTTTCTGAATGGTCGGCATGGCTGCACGCATACGGGTGTCGTCAGTAATATTGAAGTTTTCGTCCAATGGGACGTTGAAATCGACGCGGACGACAACGCGCTTGTTTTCAAAGTTTACTTGATCAATGTTTATCATAATGTTATGTATTTAGGATTTTTCAATGTGTGCTTTTCTTCCCGCGTTTTGTTTGACAAGCATGTTGACTGCTTTTGGAAGAATTTCGAAATCGAAAGGCGAGTTTGTGAACGTTTCGCCTTCAGTTTCAAGGAATAAAGAATGTTCTGGCTTTGACATGATTTTGATTTTTCTGCCTCGGAATGTTGAAACCTGTTTCATTTTATGGATGAAAGTTCCATCGAAAATGCTGTTGATTTTCGTGACGAAACAAAAAAACGGTACTTCTTTGATGACAGTGATGTCGAAAAGTCCGTCGTCGGGAATGGAATTGGGCATCATCATCATGCCTCCGCCGATGAATTTTCCGTTTCCGACCGAAAGGCTCAAAATCCTGTCGTTGAAGACTTCTTTTCCGTCTATTTCAATCACGATGTGTGGTGTCTTGAATTTCAAAAGACAGGAAGCCGTGTTCAGCAAGTACCTGATTCTGCCGCCTTTGCCTTGCTGTTTCATAATGTTGGTCTTTTCGCAGACCATCTCATCCAAACCGGTTCCTGCGGCATTCAGAAAATAACGTGTCTTTGGGTCGCCGTCGTTGTAATAGGTAACTTTTCCGATGTCGTGGGCGAAAATATGTCCTGCTTTCAGGATTTTCACAATTTTCTGGTAATCTGTCGGAAAATCGAAAGTCTTGACCCAGTCGTTGCCTGTTCCGACTGGAATCGTGCCCATCGTGATTTCGTTGGTTGGAACCGTGTTTTGTGTGAAAATGCCGTTGATGACTTCGTTGTTGGTGCCGTCGCCGCCCACGGAAATGATTTTGCGGAAACCTTTTTCGGCAATGCCTTGCCTGACAATTTCGATGGCATGACCTTGATGTTCCGTTACAACAGCCTCAAAATCAAAGCCTTCTTCTAATAAAATCTGTTTTATCGTTGGCCAATCCTTTTCTCCCCTTCCAATGCAAGCCTTAGGATTGACGACAACTAACCATTTGTTGTTTTCTTCGTTCATTCGGAGATAAAATTTGCGTCAAAGATAGTAAAAGTTTTTATTAGTTTTTTGTTTTGGGCAAACATAAATTCGAAAAAAGGAAAAACGCAAATTTCCACAAATGAACCAATAATTGTTTGTTGTTCATTTATTAATGGATAATTATTGGAAATTTGCGTTTAACCCCTTCGTCTTTAATAGTAAGTGATATTCAAATCCAAACGTTTCTCCTGCAACTTTTCTATGGTCTTGTTTCTCACTCTCGTGTTGTAGACTTTCAGCTGTTTCAGCGATGCCAGATCTTCAATCGGTGAAAGGTTTTTCACATCGGTGTTGTTGATGAAAAGTTTTTCCAAATTCACTAATCCAGTCAACGGCTTCAATGAACTGACAGGAGTTCCGCTGGCGTTCAATGTGTTGAGGTTGAGCATGTTCTTCAGCGGATCCAATTCGTCGATTTGCGTGTTTTCGATATTCAGCAGTACCAATGCGGTGTCCATTTCAATAGGTTCCAAGCTCTTGACGGGCGTGTTCGGAATGTTGAGTTCTTTCAGGTAAATCTTGTTTGAAAGCGGATTCAAATCCCTGATGCTCTGGTTGTTTGCGGTGAGCGATTCAATCCAGGTCAAATCTGCAATCGGAGCCAGCGACTCGATTTGCATTTCCGGGTCGATGGTGATTTCGCGCAAATCGATGATTTGCTGCAACTGCAAATCGGTCGGCATGGTTGAAGTATACGGAACGTGTGCCCTGAAAATTTCTTTCCATGTGTCGTCAATGTTTGTCCACCAGTATTTCAGGTCTTCCGATTGGAATACTACCGTGACTTGTTTTTGTATTTCTTTCAGTGCCACCACATTGTGTTTTTTAATGTTGGTGCTGTCGGCCCAAACGGTTTCCAGATTTGCATCTGTCGCTAATGGTGTCAGGTTGGTAATCGGCGTGTTCTCGATGTTCAGTTCGCGCAAACTGTTCATGTCTTGCAATGGACTTAAATCGTCAACGAAAGTGTTTTTCAGAATGAGGTTTTCCAAGTTGAACATGCCTTGCAAAGCCATCAGATTACTGATTTCGGTGTTCGAAATGTTGAGTTTCTGCAAGTTCGTTAAACGGCTGACAGGCAACAGGTTCTGAATGTATGGATTGCCAGAAAGGTCGAGTTCCTTCATGTTGATGATTTCGTGCAGTTGCTCGGTGCTGGGTTCCGATTCCAAGTTGATTTGTTTCGAGAAAATGGCTTTCCAGTAAATCGGCAGGTTGTTCCACCATTCGCGCAAGGCTTCCGTGTCGTAAATGACTAAGGTATAAGGGTTTTCCTTGGTGTAAGCGCTGGCTTCTTCGATGCCGATTTTGGTTTTGTCGCAATAGATTTTTCCAAGGCGGCGATGGTTTTTCACGGGCGTCAAATCCTTGATGTTGGTGTTGCTGCAATACAGTTCGCGCAGGTTTTCCAATTCGTTCAGGGCTTGCAGATTGCTGACGGCGGTTCCTGAAACGTTCACGCTTTGCAGGGTTGTCTTGTCTGTCAAGGTCGAAAGGTCGCGAATGGTGGTGTTGCTGACGTCGATGGAAACAAGGTGTTCCAAATCCTGAATCGGCGAAATGCCGCTGATTTTACTGCCGCTGGCATTGAGTTGGGTCAGTTCGGGGCAGTTTTTCACATCTCTCAGACTGTTGACCAAAGTATTGGCAATGTTTAGTTTTTTCAAGCCTCTCAGCGATTGCAGGACCGAAATGTCATCAATCACGGTGTTGGCAATTTCAAGTTCCTCCAAAGTGATGTCGTATTTCAGGGCCGAAATATCATTGATTAAGGTTGAATTGGCACGTAAAATCTTCAGTTTGTTGGCGCTGCGCAAAGGCGAAATGTCTTCGATTGAAGTGCCCGAAATGTCGAGGCTGACCAAATCGGAAAGTTCGTTTAATGGCTCTGCGCTGATGATTTCGCGGATGCCTGAAATGTCGACGTTTTGTTTTTGCGTGACCAATTTCAGTTTGCTGTCGAGTTCGGCCATGTCGTTTTTGAAGACTTTGTCGCGCATTTCCGTGCCATTTATCAGGTCTTCAACAGGATAGGAAGCAATGAAATCGATGCTGGTAATCATGCCGACGGTCTCAATCGGGATGCTGTCGTAGAGTTTTATGCCTTCGCCCAGTCTCTTTTTCCAATTGCCCGAAAGTGCGTTCCACCAGTTTCTAAGTTCCTCTTTTTCATTGATTTTCGAAGTATAGATGCTGGCAATTTTCATGTTGCTGTTCTGGCGGTCGAGGTTGATTTCGATGAAACGGTTTTTCACGTTGTCAACCTTTTCATTGTTGATGGTGACTGCGGTCAAATGGCGGGTCAGATTTACCTTGAAGAATATCGAGCCATCTTCTCTTGTGCTGTTGGCAATGTTTTGAATATCAAACTGAAACATGGCTTTCTTGAAGAAAAAGTCGATGTCTTTCAGATAGGCCTGAACGTCTTTATTAATAGGTGTCTTGCGGTTGTTGTCCAAGTCATCTTCAATCTGTACCTTATCGTCGATGAAGATTTTGCTCCAGCTTTCCGTGAAAATGATTTCCTTTTCCTGAGCTGTCGATGTCGTGTCGCCTATGAAGTTCAAGGTTTCTTCAAAATAGGTGATCATACTTCGCACTTCGGCTTCGTATTTCTGCATTTCGTCTTTCGACAATTTCTGGGCCTGGCACAATCCAATCAGGCAAAATAAAGCTATAATGGTGGAAAAAATCTTTTTCATGGTTGGTAGAATTTGATAAGGTTGGCCTTTTCTTTTTCAGGCATATAAATGATGTTCGACATGAGCCAGCCCGAGTTGTTGCCCGAGCGGTTGAACCACGACACTTCGAAATACCAGTCCTTGATTTGGAAGACGTGGAATTTCACCGAATCAACTTGCTGGAATTTCAGGTTTCCTTTCTTGATTTCGTAGAAAAACAAGGTCAGGTAATCGGGTTGGTATTCCTTGGATGCGTAATATTCAATGACTTCAGGTGTCTGAAAGGCTTTGTAGATGTTCATGAAATCGAGTTCGTGACTCATCGGGTGCAGGAAATACTTTTCCTTTTCAGCGATTTCACCATTTGGGAAAAGTTTGTTGTATTCGGAAAAATAGACATTGGTCAGCACCCATTTTGAGCCGAGGCCTTCCTTTTCGATGGTTAGAATCAATGAAATTGGAACGATTTTTCCGTTGTATTTAAAAGTTGCCGAAACTTCCGAAAACCATCTGCCGCCTAAGAAAGTCATGTAGCCGGAATCGTCTTTCGTGACGTCTTCAATGAAATAGCGTTCCAGTTCCGAATTGATGCCGAATTTTTCGTGGTCGAACAGAATGGGCAGCGACTGTTGCCGCATTTCGTTGCTGCGGTATTTCGGGTCTTTCGGGTTCAGCTTGTAGCCAAACTGGTCTTCTTCGTAATTGAAGCGTCGCATAAACTGCCCCATCTGTTTGGTCATGGCATACAGTTCGGTTTCATCTTTAATGAAATTGCCAACGGTTTGGGCCACAGCCGAATATGAGCTTATGGCACACAAAACCACGATGATTATCATCCGAAATCTTTTCATCTGAAAAACCAATTTATGGGGGTTCGAGGTTGCGGGGGTTCGAGACATCGAGGCTACGGGGTTACGAAGATTTTTATGACCTCGTGACCTCGTTGCCTCGTATTCCCGTGACCTTGTTATCTGTTTGTCGTTTCCTTGACGCGCATGTCGCCGAGCAAAACATCCCAGAAGCCGATGGTGCGGCCACCGATTTGTGTTTCCTTGCGCTTCACGTACACGGTGATGTCTTTCTTGGTCGTGTCTTTGTAGACCAAGTTGCCTTCTGCATCGTAGCCTCTGAAGGTTTGGAAAATGGTGATGACACCGACGTAGGTTCCATCAGGTTGACGCTGTAAGTCGCTGACATACTCGATGTTGTACCATTCAATTTCAACGCGGTCATAGTTCAGGCGCATGAGACGCTCGAAATATTTGCGTACTCTGTAATACTGAATTGTGTTCGACGACAGCGATGAAACACCAATTTCAGCATCGTTCATAAACAGTTCCTCAGCACGGTCGATGACGCGGTTTGCTTCGCTGAAAGGTGTGTCTTTCGATCCTGCAATCTTGATGTATTTGCTCAGGTCTCTGACTTTTTCCAATGCCAGACTGTCGATGGCCTGTTTGCGTTCGAAACTCAGTTCATCTTGTGCAATGGCACTGCCGACAACGAATAATGCAATGACTAATGTTGCTAATATCTTTTTCATTTTTATTTCCTTTCTAATTGACAAACAATAATTTAACTACGATTTACCTTATTTTTTAATGAGTTCCAGTTCGCTGATTTTGCCGTTTGTGTTGTATTTGATGTCGTTGACACTGTTGCGCGAAATCTTCTGGTCTTTCAGGTAATTGAGATATTTTTCAATGGTGGTCGGGCGGTCGTAATCGTTGAAGCCGCCGGCTTGACTGATGATAATCAGCACTGGAACGTTGTTCGATTCAAACATTCCCAAGGTTTCATTGATGACACGGTTGGCTTGCGAAATGCTGCCGGCGTTGGCAATGCTGCGGAAGTTGTTTTCCAACACAACGTTAGTCGATTGTGCGTGTTCGCGTTCTTCGGCGGCACGGCGTTCCTCTTCGTTTTTCTGAGCGCGTTCGCGGGCCAGTTTCTTTTCCACTTGGAACAGCAGGTCGTCGACTTCGGCATTTTGCAGGTTCCAGTTCTTAATGGTTTGCACGCGGGCTTCCTTTTCTTCCAAAGTCCAAAGGGTTTCGTCGTCCAAAATGGCGTTCAAATCCTTGATGGCTTCAGCCACTTTCGATTTGTACTCTGCTTCGGCAGCTTCTTTTGCAAGTCTTTTCTTGCTTTTGCAACTTGTCGTTCCTCCGAGCGTGATGAATGCAGCCAGAAGAATCATTGCGATGGTTGTGAGTTTGCTTTTCATTTTTATGAGATTTTTCTATTAATAACTCTATTAATTGCTACAAAATTGCAAAAGTATATCTTTTTTCGTTTGGTTGCGTTTTTTGTCCGAAATTTGCGGCATGAAATACTATAACATACCTGTTTTTCTTCCCGAGTTGGCTTGCCCGTTCCGCTGTGTCTATTGCAATCAGTTCAGCATTGCGGGTAAAAGTCAAATTCCTGATTGTGAGCAAGTAAAACATATCATAGACTCACATTTGCAATCATTTAAGGAAAAAGACAGGTTTGTTGAAGTGGCTTTTTTCGGTGGAAATTTCACCGGTTTGCCCGAAAAAATGCAGGATGATTATTTGAAAACGGTTGCACCGTATTTGGAAAGCGGTCAGATTCAAGGTATCCGTTGCAGCACGCGCCCCGATTATATTAATAAGGAAAGACTGAAAGTGCTGAAAAAATTCGGGATGCGCAACATTGAACTTGGCGCACAATCGACTGACAATGAAGTGCTTTTGCAATGTGGGCGAGGCCATGATTTTGAGGCCATAAAATCGGCTTCGGAAATGATTCTTGCCGAGGAATTCACTTTGGGTCTGCAAATGATGATTGGCTTACCGGGTTCTTCCCCTGAAAAGGATTTCCAGACTGCAAAAGACATTGTTTCGCTTGGCGCAAAGGAAACGCGCATTTATCCTTGTCTAGTGGTGAAAGACACGGTGCTTGAAAAGCGTTTCCGCAAAGGACAATATCAGCCTTTGAACATTGATGAGGCTGTTCAGCACTCAGCGGATATTTATTCTTATTTTATTGAAAACGAGGTAAATGTATTGCGTATAGGCTTGCATCCTTCCGATGAATTGGATGGCGGCGATTGTGTGGCGGGACCTTATCATCATAACTTTGCCGAGATGGTTTTCGGTGAGGTCTGGCGGCGGAAATATGCTACGATTCAAGGCCAAGGCAAGCGTCTTATCATATATACACATTCATCGCAGCGCACCAATGCCATTGGCTATCAGGCGACAAACCGAAAAATATTGCTTAATTCGTTCCAACAGGTTGATTTTCTTTGTGATGACAGCCTCTCCCCTGCCGATTTCCGCTATGAGATTTCCGACGAAAGCAAGCAGACCATAATCCTTGCCTCTGCATTAATGCCTGAACCTGCAAAACAAAAATTAGCGGCTTTTGGAAATGTTCTTTGGCTCGAACCTGTCAGTTTTGTTTATCCGTCCATTGCTGCCCATCCCGATATTTTCTTTTTCCAATATGCTGAAAACCAACTTGTTTTTGCACCGAACACTCCGAAAGAATGGATTGCAGAATTGCATAAGGCGGGCATAAAACTGATGCGCGGCAAGCAAGCCTTAGGTTTTGCGCATCCCGAAACGGTGCATTACAATGCTTGCGGTACGAAAAATATTTTGGTTCACAACCTGAAATTTACCGATGAACGGATTCTGAAACTCTACGCCAACAAAAAGCAAATCAATGTAAATCAAGCCTATACGCGCTGCAATCTTTTGGCTTTGAGCGAAAAAGCTTTCATCACTTCCGATTTGGGCATTGGCAAGAAATTACAGGAATCGGGTTTCGATGTCCTTTTCATCAATCCGCGCCAAGTTCATTTGGAAGGTCACGACTACGGATTTTTCCCAGGTTGTTGCGGCGTTTTCAACCAAAATCTTGTGGTTTGCGGCAACACGCAAAACCTGAAAGAAAAACCCGAATTAGATGCTTTCCTTTTGCGCAATAGCTTCAATATCATCGAATTGTACGATGGTGCATTGACGGATTTGGGCGGGATAATGTTTTTGAACCGCTGATTTTCCTATTTTGTGGCATGACAAGTATAGGATGCCTCATTATATTTCTGCTCAACATTTCCCGACAGAACCTATATAGCTTTGCAGCGTCAGCTGCCTGTCGTTTCCCAAGGTCTTCACTGTACTTCAATTATTATTTGTAATAACCTAATGCACAAATCGTCCAATTCCTTAGATTGAGCGAGCATTGAGCGAAGTATGAGCAAGCATTGGACGAAGTACGGAGCAGGTATAGTTTTGGGACTTTAGACATTGTTTCGTTTGGCATGTTTCTTTAAAAAATCACTTTCCTCTTGACTTTTTGGTTTTTCATATCGTAACTTTGCTGCATCGAAAATTGAACTAACCATGTCGAACATGAAGCACATAGCACCAACTTTTGAAATTCATTCATCATGAAAAAGTTTGCCTTATTAATAATCGCTTGCCTCGAGGCCTTCAACATTGCCGTGGCACAAATCACCAGCCAGCAGGCGGATGCACTGGTCACCAACCAGATTTATGATACAATCATTGAATATGTTGACATCTATTCTTTCCCTGAATTATTGCACAGAAATGATAGCATTCAACTTTTTGACGGCACGATAATCTCCGTGCCTTACAACAATTGCTATGGTTATTTCATTGATTTGCTTCCATTTGCTAATTGGTCTCATCCATGCAACTATTGTTTGTTAGATTCAAATACGGGTCAGTTCAATATAATTGAAAATACCACATTCCCTAAAAATTGGGAGAATTTTATGATGGTTTCATTAATGGACAGGCCGCAACCTGTCGATTTCGAATCGGACATTGCTTCTGACCCCACAAAAGACATTTTGCCGCAAGATCCTCATTTGTGGGCTGTGCTGATATGCGGCGATGTCGGCGATTATTATAGCTCGAATGGCAGGTTTTGGGGAGATTTGTCATGCGTTTATAACACGTTGATTGATAACGGATTTATTCCCAACACAAATGACGTGTACGGCGATTATAACGGTCATGTATTTGTACTTCCGCATCCTTCCTTATCTGGTCATTATAGCCATGATTTGGACCATGATGGCACATCTGACTTTTATTCAGACTTTGGCTGGGCATACGGCAGGCAGAATCTTCAGATTTTCTTGGAAAAGTTCCACATCGGACATGAGTGGGAACTCACACCTGACGACAAGTTGTTTATTTACGTCACCGGACATGGCGAAAGAAGCAGTTCGACAAATGAATCTTTCTTCAACATGAATCCGCCTGGAAGTACGGGCAATGCTGTTTTTTCATCAGATTTTTCGGAGTGGTTGTCGGATGTCAATTGTTCGCAAATGGTGCTGTTGATGCAGAACTGCCATTCAGGAGGATTCGTAGACGATTTCATGGATGTTTCCGAAGCAGAATGTAAGAACAGGGCGGTTTTCACGGCCTCGGATGCCGAAGGCTATTCTTGGGCGGAAAGGTATATTACCGCAACAGGCCGTTCAAATGAAAAGTCACCGACACCTTTGCTGTTTAATGTGAACGAATTCACCTATTATTGGTCTGCCGCAGCCTTAGGCTATTATCCTCATGTGTATGATAAGAATAACGATTCCTGGGGGCCGTGGGAAAATATCGGTTATGGTACTATTGGAGGATTAAATAGTTCAAATCCAATGCCTTGGAGCGATTTTTTCACGGAAACAGACATGCCTGACCATGAGCAGTACGACAAAAATCCGGATACGGATGGCAATGGCATTCTTTCATTAGAAGAACTGTTCACTTTTGCTGACAATCTTGATGTTTGGTCGGAAAATGGCTACTTCTATCCTGGAGGAGATTCTCAGCAAGGTTACGATGTGACGGAAGAACACCCGCAAGCGCAATACGGAGGCTCCCTAACCGTAACGGAGCAACATACCGTACTGACAATGAACATGTTTCCCAATCCAGCTACAACTTGGACAATTGTGGAATACGCGCTGCCCAACGGCAGCATTAAAGCGGAGCTTTCCATGTTCAATGCCATGGGCGTAAGGGTGAAGCAGGTGGAACTGGATGGAAATACTGGCCAGAAAGTTCTCGATTTGCGAGAGCTTGCCAATGGAGTCTATACCATCATAATACTTTGTGGTGAATATTACCAAACACAAAAGATAGTGATTACCAAATGATTGTATAATTGTTAGGAAGCAACTAAAAAATCCCGCCAAATTTGACGGGATTTTTCAATATCGGGAATGAAATAACGATTATTCTTCTTCCTTCTGGCTTTCTTCGTATTCCTTCAGGAGCTTGTTCTGGACATCGGAAGGAACCTGTTGGTATTCAGCATATTTCATGGTGAAGGTACCACGTCTGATGTCAGTGAGCTGAGTGAAGTTGAATAGCGGTCCATTTCTGCCAACGGCACCTTAGCGTGGATGGTCTGGTAGTTGTGGTCTGAATCCATACCCATCACGAAGGCGCATTGACTGATTTGGGCGGGATTTTGTTTTTGAACCGCTGATTTTCCTATTTTTGTGGCATGAAAATCATTGAACACCTCATCATATACTTGCTGTTTTTGTGTTGCCTTCCTTCGTGCTTAGACAATCCCCTTCCCGACCCTAAGACATTGTTACGCAAGGCGGAACAGAATATCGACACCAACCCCGAAGTGGCTTTGCACAGCCTCGATTCCATATTGGCGCCCAGCGTTTCGTTCCGCCAAAACGACTGCATGAAGTATGTCATGCTCCATGTTGAGGCCGCATTTCTGAGCGGAAAGGAGATAAAAAACGACACCGCCATCTTCGAGGCTTGCCGTTTTTACGAAAAAAACGACGACTTGCCGCAGCAGGCCAAGGCCACGTTGCTCAGCGCCTGCGTGCTGGAAGCGCAAGGCCAGACCGATGCCGCCGTCGATGCCTACAACAAGGCCTTTGCCTTGGCAAGCCAAAATGCTGACAGTGCGATGATGGCAAAGGCAAAGCATTATTTGGGAAATATGAATTACAATACCGGCTATTATGACGAGGCAGTGAAGAACTTTAAGCAAGCCGATAAATATTATGCCGACAATTTGTCTAAAAAGGCGCAGATGCTTAGAGCGATAGGAGCGGCATTTACTTTAAAGTACGAAAACGACAGTGCAGTGCATTACCTTGAAAAAGGATTGGAATTGGCAAGAGATGCTGAGAATGAAATGGAAGAAAGCTATATTCTGAACACGTTAAGCATAATCTATAGGGAAAAAGGAGACTATGAGGAATCGCTTCTGCTGTTGAGGCAGTCTGCCTCAGTGGGCGTAGCCGAAAACGACAGCATACGCCTTCACCTGAATTACGCCGACTTGTTCTTGGGCATGGACGAATTGGATTCGACGAAGTTTTATGCAGGAAAGTTGCAAAAAGAGGTAAAAGATGTGGAAGATGGTTCTGAACGGGCTGCCATTTATAATTTATTGGCAAAATTTGAGGCAAGCATTGAAAATATGGATTCGGCTTATTATTTTCAACAGCAAAACATAAATGCCGTTTCCGACGAATACCATAAAAGGTTGCAACAATCGCTGTACGAAGCGCAACTGAAATACGATTTCGAGGCGCAGCAAAACCAATACTACCAGCAGCTTGCCCAACGACGGAAAACCATTATTGTTTTGGTTTTTGCCTTGCTGTTGCTGGCGGTTTTCCTCTCCGTATTGCTGCTTATTAATTTGCACCGCAAAAAGGAAATGATTCAACTGAAAGACGATTTCCTTTCGTTCAAGCAGCAGACCATCGAACTGCAAAACGAACTCGACAGTCAGAAAAAACAACAGACAGGCCAAACGGACTTGCAACAAAAAACCTTGGACTTGCTGAATATCGCCAATACCTATAAGGAAGAAAGTCTGAAAAAACAGTTCAGGCTTCTTTGCAACATGGAGGTTTACCGCCTGAACACCGGCGACAAGGCTCTCCTTGAAACCTTATGCAGTTCCATGTATGGAAAATCCGATTTCTGGACCGCGGCACTGAAAGCAGCTGAAGAGTTTTATCCTGATGTGGTGCCAGGCATTCGCAAGAAATGCCCCGGTTTGACCGACGACGAGTTTAAAACCGCCGTGTTCCTCTTGATGGGAGTGCCGCGCCAAACGGAAGCCATTCTTTTGAAGAATTCCGTCAACATGGTGGATAAAAACCGCGTGAAAGTCCGAAAGATGTTGAAAAATCACGGTATTGATTGCTGAAACGTTTGGAATTTTTGCAAAAAAAGTTTGGAATGGTTTTTTGATTATGGCATTGATTTACAATTTATTGTAAAAATCAAGACCTAAAAAAGTTCGGAATGTGTCTGAAAAAAGTTTGGAGTGGCTATTTTTCAGTAGATTTTTGCAGCGTTTTCAAAACACAGTAATATGAAGCGCACATTTACAATTCTAATCGCAATGTTTTGCCTCATGGCAAATGCAAATTTCAGTTTCGCCATGCGCGACGAAGGACCAGATGAAATTTATCTACAAGGGAAAATTCCACCAATAGGCCGTTCCCAGTCCGAACCCCTCAGTGCATCGCACGACGATGCCAACCTCTATGTCGACTTCCATGCCGATTTGGGAAGTCTTACCATCACCATCAGCAACGCCACGGGCGCGGTTGTCAATACCGAAACCGTATACGCCCAAGCCAATGAAGGCGTGCAGATTTCGCTCAGCAACTTGCCGTCGGGCAACTACCTTGTCGTTTTCAGCAATGCGCAGGGCAGCCTGATGGGAAAATTCAACATTTAAATTGTATGAAAGGAGGTCCCATGAACAAATTCATTACCTTTACCCCTCGCCATCAAGTGTCTGCCGTTTGCGAGGGAGAATAAAAAAACAGGCGGTGAGGAGATTTCACCACAGCTTGCGGCAGATGGCTGCAAGCGTTGAGGACGCAGAAAATATTGTTGGAGAGCGTGATAACGCAAGAATATGTTTTACTTTAAACAGAATGTTTAATGAAAAAATTTACTATAATGCTCGTGTGCCTGCTTTTCA
>NZ_JBADWU010000104.1:0-14760 GCF_056203535.1 Candidatus Limimorpha sp.
ATGTCGCAAACAAGCTCTCGCTGATGTTCGAGGCGGCTGCATCCGCTATGGTTTCCATAAGGTCGCTAGACCTCGGCAAACGTCCCTCTCTTCCTTTATTGGTATAAATTCAGTCAACAATTATACTTGAGCCAAATAAAATCGGAACCAACTGAAAATCAAGCGGATTCCGATTGAAAAAATATTGCTGATTTTTTTAATTTGCTGACAGGAATGCTGACATGGAAACTGATTTGCTGACAGGGCTATGTGTGTTTCCCAACGTGCATGGCACCGCTATATACTTCCTGAAGGGCCTTGTCGCTCATGTCTAAGTCGCTTTCCGTGCTGTAGCCCGAGGCGTTTCGCCTTTCGGGAAGCGGTTTGCTGATGTCGAGAAGTAATAGGGTGATCTTGACCTTGGCTTTTGCCGCATCGTCAATTCTGCTGTAGTTGTTGTCCGGATTTTTCCCGAACTGGTTGATGACGATGGAACGCGCACTGCATCCCGTCTGCTTCGTGATGTATGCTTGCTCTAACAGTGATTTCATGAGGTAGGTCAGGATGCTGTTGGTGGCAGTCCATTTGATGTTGCAATGTCGTTCTTTGCCTGAGAAGAAGCTTTCGAAGTCCTCGGGACGCGTATCCTTGTTTATCCATTTCCATTCGATGAATTTCTTGAATACTAGGAGGACGCGATTCCGTTGCGTCTTGAAGGCGTTTTCCCTGTCCTTGGTGTAATAGTTAAGCGTGTAAGGCGGATTAGCATCTTGCTTGGCCTTTTTGGGGACTTTTTTCTTGACTTTGCATGGAGCGATGTTTCCTTCCTCGGTTTCGGATATCTCCGGCTCACCGTCATCTAGTCGTGTCAGCCTGAAGATGTTGTCGGGGACGCTGTTGGCGAATGATGCATAGCAAAGCGCAATGTCGAACAGACCTGCCGTGCCGGTGGCATGGGCGTGTCGGTCCTGGAGTTCGAGCCAGCAGCGTATCAGCTCGGCGGTGACATGGTGCATGAAGACTACCCGTTCGGTCGTTGCCTTGTCGGTGCCCATGAAATTCGGGGTGAGGGAACTGACGTTCTGCCAGATGCTGCCGTCAGGGTCGGAAAACAGCAGTTCCCTTTGGGCATCGTTGGCCAGGGTCTGGACGGCTTCGCGGGTCTTTTTCAGGACGAAGGCGGTCAGGTCGCCGCTGCCATCGGCTTCGAGCAGGGCGTTGGCTTCGTTGAGATGTCGGTTCACTTCGTTTTCAACCAATATCTTGTAGTAGCGCAGCTTGGGGGTGAACATGACAGCCATGTTGGTTTCGATTCCATACAGGGGTGTTGCCTGCAATTTGATGCTTGTAAGTTTGCCTGCGGCTTTCATGTATTCGTTGTCGGATGTGAAAACGTCATTGAAGGACATCAGTTCGTGGATGCTGCTCAGGGTGAAGTTGTTCATGGGTATGGTTATAAGTTATCGGTTATCAGTTGTCAGTTAGTAGATGGTCTAAATGTCTAAATGTCCCAATGTCATTTACTTAGAGGAACCAGAGTGATTTGGACTGTGTGTAGATGGTCTTGTCGTCGAAGTGGGGCATGATTTCGGCAATCATCTCGGGGTATTTGATGGTGACCGGAAGTCCTTGCTGTCTCGTCGATTTCCAATAGATGCGGCTGAACTGATGCACCTGATCGATGAGCTGCATGACGACGGGTGTGTCGATGGCATCGTTGCGGTTCGGACAGGCGATGGTCAGCTTGACAGGGAAGGGGAATCCGTCCATGGTATTGAACTTTTCGCCTTCGTAGCGGGTGTTGTTGCAGAGCAGGAAGCGGTGGCCGTCTTTTGAGTGGCCCAGGTTGACCCAGGTGCCGCTGTAAGGCATGAGTTGGCCTCTGTTGGCGGCATCGAACACGACGATGTCGTCCGATTCCGTTTTGTTGATGGTGACGATATACACGGGCACATCGAGCTTCAGCGCCTTGAGCATGTCCTCGATACGCTTGAACTCGTTTCGTCGGCTTATCTTCTTGTAGTAGTGTATGATAATCCGTTCGGGCTGGCTGTTGACGGAGGCGTAGTTCATGATGGCCAAGCGGATGGCCCCCACCAGTTCGTCGAGTTCCGATTTCTCGAAATAGCTGTAGTCGTTGAAGACGCCGGTGTTGTCGAACGAGAAGGCGGCGCCAATGTATTGTCGGTTCTCGCTCCGGAAGGCTCCGATGCCGATGATGAGTTCCTTCTTCTGGACTTCGTCGAGCAGCCAGGGCGAGCCTTCCAGCTTGGCGCAGATGGCTATGCCCATGTTCTGCAAGGTGTAGGCAAAGTTGTATTTGCCGCTTTTCGTATCCTTGGCGATGGCTTCGTTCATCTTGTCGCGGTCGATGCACTGGGTGGGGATGCCGAGTTTCAGGAAGCGTTCCTTGACCTTGTAGTAGCACTCCTTGGCATCGTGGGCCGAGGCGTATTTGTGGATGGGCGAGAGGTAGATGGCGACATATTTGATCTGGGAAGATTTGTTCCTGTAGCACTCCTTCGTTAAGGCAGCTTCGATTTCGGGCACGGGATTCGTCTCGTTTTCGTATGCGATGTGAAAGTCACCTTCGGCGAACCTGATTAGGGAGCCTGTGAAGTGTGTGAGGGATTTGCTTTGGCCTTGATAGTTGCCATTAATCATATCTCTCGCCAATTGCCGGGCTTCGTTGCTGCTGTTCTTAGGGAAAACGAAAATCAGCCGCACGTCGGCATACGGACATTTGACGCGAGGGCCTTTGTTGATGCCTTTTTGCTGGCTGATGTTCCTATGATCGTTGCCATATTCATCCTTGCCGAAGATGAGCAGGCACTTTGAGGCGTCGGTCGTGCCTACTTGCATCGGGCTCACAGGCGTGAATCCTTGCGCGAGGTCGGGCAGCAGGGTGCGGATGTTGCTGTTGTTGAGGAAACGCTGGCGGAAGGCTTCAATCTTGTCGTTGTATTTGATGTATTTGCTGTCGAAGGTGCGCTCTTCGCCATTCCCGACCAGACCGAAGAACTGTTTCAGCTTGCCGCTCATGATGGGTCGCGTCGCGTCGAAGGGACAATAGCGGTTATGGGTTTGCAGGTACTCGAGCTTGTCGATGATGCGAATGATGCATTCTTTGCCTTGGCTGTCTTTGCTGACCTCGCGGGTCATCACTAGGTTGATCATGTCGGGCGTGATGTCGTGGCTGTTGCCGAAAGGGTCGTCAGGCGTTGTCGAAAACAGCGTCGTCAGGGAGGCGCTCAGCACGAAGGCGGGCCGGTTGCAGGCCACAAGCAGATAAGGCGTGTCGTTGAAGCTGTCGTATCGCACCCTCAGGGTGAAGCGGTCCATCTGCCAGAGTTCGTGGCGTTTCCCGTGGTATTCAACTTGCCGTGTCTTGTCCTTGTCGTGTACCCACACCTGAATGTCGTTGGTGATGCCCGACTTGGTGACCACCACATCGTCGAACTGCCGGAAGTAGTCTTCCAGGCGGCGGTTGTAGTAGCGTTTCGCGTAGTTTTCGTTGTTGGGATCGCTGAAGTCGATGGCAACGGCCTCGAATCCTTTTAGTGCTTTGTCGAAGGAAGTGAACAGGCAGGAATCGCCATTGCCACTAAAGAGGTCGATGAATTTTGGTGACAGCCTCACTTCGGCAGGTGTCAGCGTGGTTGACTTGATGATGGTGCTTTGGTGTTCGGCATCATTGCTAGCAGAGAAGTAGCATTTTACGGGTTCCTTCGGGAGGCTGAAGGTGAGGGTGTTGAGATACAATTTTTGTGTATTCATATTTAATTTTATTAGTTCGTTTTTGTGGGTAAAGACCAGCCGATGTTGCCAGAAGGCTGCAAGCAGAGAAACCCTGGATTTCCCAGGTCGTCAGGCTCTCGGGGCTTGCCATCGTTTCAGGTCTATGGATGTTACACATGATTTGAATTTGTTAATATGGCAAAAATACAGCGTATTTTGTAAACATGCCACTATTGGGGAGAATTTTTTTGCAACAAAATTCAATATGTCTTCTTTAATAACCAAAACATCCAAAACTTTTGTTTTTTTTGGTTCTGAATCTCGCAACCGCTCGGTTTAATTCAGCATTTCTGTCTGTTTCTTTTGGGTGCGGGATGTAACAGCTTAAGGTCCTCCCTGTAGTTGCTTCCGTGCTAATAGCATTTTTATGCAAGACTTGTCCAATCACTTAGATTGGATGAGCATTGTACGAAGTATGGACAAGTATTGGACGAAGTACGGAGCGGGTATAGGGAAGGCATTGCTTTCTTGTAGATAAGTTTTATTTTGGAGGGATTTTTCCGTCTCGTTTCAATGGCAAAAATACATCGTATTTCGTGAACGCGCCACTTTTATAGGGAATTTTTTTATCAACAAAATTATCAACAGGGTAATTTGTTGGGAATGAGTGGAGTAGTGGAGATAAAATGGAAATGGCATAAAATTTGTCTTGCGGCTTCCAAATTTCTGAAATAGGAAAAGCTCTCGTTTTTTGCTAAATCTTTTCTGAATGAAACGAATAAAACGTATTTTTGCAGAATAAAATTGCAATAGGAAATTTCTACTCCTTACATCTTTTTTAGTAAGACAACATTGACTCATGAATCAGAATCCAGAACAGATTGCGCGTGATGTTATAGATGATTTGCTACAGCAGGCTGGTTGGGTAATTCAATCGAAGGCAAAGATTGATTTTTCGGCTGGTTTGGGTGTTGCCGTACGCGAATATCAAACGGATGCTGGCCCAGCAGATTATGTTCTCTTTATTAACCGAAAACCTGTTGGCATTATTGAGGCGAAACGTAAAAAAGAAGGAGTAAATCTTACAAAGGTAGAGGAACAGTCTGTTCGATATGCAAATGCCAAACTGAAATATCTGAACAACGAGCCGTTGGTGTATGTGTATGAAACAACGGGGATTGTTACGCATTTCACTGATTATAGCGATCCGAAACCTCGTAGCCGTCCGGTGTTTGCTTTTCATAAACCTGAAACTATCGCAGAATGGATTCGTAACGGAAGAAGTCTCCGTAGCAGATTGCAGGATTTCCCAACATTAGACGAAACTGGCTTACGCCCGGCACAGATTAAGGCTGTTGTGAATTTGGAAGAATCTTTCAAAAACAATCGTCCTCGCGCTTTGATTCAGATGGCAACAGGAGCAGGAAAGACATTCACTGCAATCACGTTTATTTATCGTCTGTTGAAATTCGCAAAGGCAAAACGTATCTTATTCCTTGTCGATACCCGCAATTTGGGGGAACAGGCGGAACAGGAGTTTATGAATTTCAGGCCGAACGACGACAACCGCAAGTTTACGGAATTGTATAACGTTCAGCGTTTGAATTCAAGCTATATAGCAAACGATAGCCAAGTGTGCATTTCTACCATTCAACGCCTATATTCTATTTTGAAAGGCGAGGAGATGGACGAAAGCGCAGAGACCGACAATCCTAATGAATCTACTTGGTTACAACAAAAACTGAAGGAACAAAAGGCTGTTCCTGTGGAATATACGGCAAAGGTTCCGATTGAACAATTTGATTTTGTTGTAATCGATGAATGTCACCGAAGCATCTACAATCTTTGGAAACAGGTTTTGGATTATTTCGACGCATTTTTGATTGGCCTGACCGCAACGCCTGATAAGAGAACATTCGGTTTCTTCAACGAAAATGTCGTGAGTGAATATACTTACGAGCAATCGGTGGTTGACGGTGTGAATGTGCCGTATGATGTTTATACCATAGAAACGGAAATTTCTAAAAACGGCGGTTTGATTAAGGCTGGCTGGCATATCGATTATCGCGATAAGGCTACCCGCAAGACTCGTTGGCAGCAGGTTGACGAGGATGTGGAATACAAAAAGAACGACTTGGATAAATCCGTGGTGAATCCAAGCCAGATTCGTACGGTAATCAGGCAATTCCGCAAGGCTTTGATGGAAGAGATTTACCCAAACCGCTACGATGAAAACGGGCAGTACGAAGTCCCCAAGACATTGATTTTTGCCAAAACCGACAGCCACGCCGATGATATCATCAAGATTGTCCGCGAGGAGTTCAACGAGAGCAACGATTTCTGCAAAAAGGTTACCTACAAGATTGACGAGGATCCGAAGTCTGTACTGAATCGTTTCCGTAATCAGTATTATCCTCGTATTGCCGTTACCGTTGATATGATTGCAACAGGAACCGATGTCAAGGCTCTTGAAGTTCTGCTGTTTATGCGTGATGTCCGCAGTGCGAATTACTTTGAGCAGATGAAAGGACGGGGAACCAGAACTATTAACGAGGATTCCTTGCAACTGGTGAGCAAGACCGCCTCGGCAAAGACACACTTTGTGATAGTTGATGCTGTTGGCGTAACGCAGACAAAGAAAACCGACAGCCGCCCGTTGGAGCGCAAGCCTACTGTTCCGTTGAAGGATTTGCTGGGGGCTGTTACTATGGGTGTTGTGGAAGAAGATTTGTTTGTTTCGCTGGCAAACCGGTTGATTCGCCTGAATAGGGAAGTCACCGAAAAAGAGCGTGAGAAAATAGAATCCCTTGCAAAAGGAAAGAGTTTGGGACAAATGAGTGCCGAATTGTTGAATGTTTTCGATGCAGACAAGATTGAAGATGAGGCACAGTTGGAACTGCAAAAAATTCCACAATCGGAAATGACGCCTGCCATAGAGGAACAAATTCGCGCAAAAGCACAGGAAAGACTTGCCAATATTGCCAGCAGTACGTTCAATGGCGAATTGAACGAATATATTGTTACCGTTCGCAACCTGCACGACCAGAAAATAGATACGATAAACATTGATACTGTTGTGCGGAGCGGCTTTAATACCTTTACCTTGGAAAAAGCCAGGGAAACCATTAAATCGTTTGCCGAATATTTGGAGCAGCACAAAGACGAGATTATGGCATTGAGCATATTCTACAACCAGCCCTACAATCGCCGCAACCTCACGCTGAAAATGGCGCAGGAACTGCTCGAAAAACTGAAGCAAGACAAGCCGTTGCTTGCACCTTCGTATGTGTGGGATGCCTATTGCGCTGTTGAAAATGTTAAAGCGAACCAGCCAAAGGCTGAACTTACCGCCTTGGTTTCGTTGGTGCGCCACGCTTGCGGAATTGACAAAACATTGGCTGCGTTCGATAGTGTGATAGATAAGAATTTTAATGCATGGCTGTTCCGCCAACACACCGGTAACCGTAACCGCTTTACGCAAGAACAGATTGACTGGCTGCGCATGATTAAAGACCATATCATTAGCAGTTATCATCTCGATTTAGACGACTTGGACTACACGCCATTCGATGCCCAAGGTGGCCGAGGCAAAATGTACCAACTCTTTGGAAATGAGATGGAACGGATTATTAATGAGTTGAATGAAGTGTTGGTAGCGTAAAAGTTTTGTATTTCCCCAAAGTGGAAAATCCACTTTTTTGATTTTATGACGAGTTGATAGCATAATTTGTTGTACTTTTGCAAAAAAAAGAAAAAGACGATGGAATATCCATTATACTACCAAAACGAAGATGACTTTGAGAATTTAGTCACATTGATTTGTAAGAAAATTCTTGGAGAAGGTGTTATACCGTTTGCAGCAGGTCGCGATGGAGGAAAAGATGGCCGTTTTACAGGAATTGCTAATAAATTTCCAAGTGAAAGTTCCCCATGGTCAGGAAAAATAATTATTCAAGCAAAACATACAGCAAAGATTCAAGCAAGTTGTTCAGATTCTGACTTTGAGACAATTATTAAAAAGGAAATTAAAAAAATCAATGAGCTGAAAAAAAATAAAGAAATCGATTTTTATTTATTGTTTACGAATAGAAAACTTACAGGTGGTGCAGATTCTAAGATCTCCAAGCAAATTTCTGATGAAACAGGAATTGAAAACTATTTGATTGCAGAAGAAAAAATCCAACAGTATCTTATAGAATTTCCAGAGGTCGTTAAAATGGCAAAATTGCAGTATTTATTACTGCCTTTGGAATTTGATGAAACCGATATTCGCGATGTTGTTTTAGAAATTAAACAAGCACTAAAATCAGATGACATTAGTCCAAGAAATGTTGATTTTTCAAAAATTGAATTAACTGAAAAGAATAGATTAAACGACTTGTCGGAAGCATATTTCAACGATGTAATAAAATCTGAATTCACTAATTTTCAAAAGATTGACAATTTCTTATCTGACTCAATAAATGAAAAAGTGAAAGAGTGTTATGAGGACGCAGTTTCGGAACTGAACGCAAAAATCACCATTCATCGAAATGAATATGGTGAATTTGAAAGAATCTTAGACGACATATATGACAAAGTAATTTGTCGAAGCGGAGACTCTTTGAAAGGCAATAAAAGATTGGTGAGAACGTTGTTACATTATATGTATTGTAACTGTGACATTGGTAAAAAGACGCAAACATGTTAGCTCCTGACAAACATACAATAATAAAATTTTCAGTTCTGTACTTGGCTGGTTTGATGTTGAAAGAAATTCAACACAATGGCATCATCAAGTACGATGAATTGAAATCTTTTGTCGTTGATTCTGTCGGAAATACAGTGGGTGATAATTTTGAATATGCACTGTCCTTCCTTTTCCTTCTTGATAAAATCAAGTATGAACAAAGTTTGGATTCATTTATAACTATTTAGCAAACATTATGAAACTTGTACGAGTTTTTTCAAATAAGAATTTTACCAACATCAAGTTTGATGAGCGTTTCAATGTGGTTTTAGCTACCATACAAGATGTGGCTAATAAAAAAGACACGCATAATCTTGGCAAAACATCATTAGTTCGTGTAATCGATTTTCTTCTGCTTGGTGAGTTCTCAAAGAAAAATGGGCTTTTATCAAATGAAATTTTTTGGGGACAGATTTTTTATTTGGAAATTCTGCTTAACTCAGGAAGATTTCTTGTAATACGTCGTTCTATTGATTGTGCAACCAAAATATCATTCCATATTGACGACATTCCTTTAAACGATTTTATCGCACCAACTTCATGGGATGAAGAAGACTTGGCTATTGATAAAGCTAAAGAGAAATTGACTGAATATCTTGGTTTTGACATTGTTACTCAATGGCCATATAGGAAAGCTGTCACCTATTTTTTGCGTACTCAACAAGATTATCTGGATGTATTTCAACTTGGTAAATTCAAAGGCAAACATTCTGATTGGAAACCGTTTGTTTTCGATCTACTTGGCTTTAATGGTGAACTGATTAAAAATAAATACGAATTGGAAGTTCAGATTTCAGAAAAGCAAAAAAGTTATATTGCCATTAAAAACGAAGCAAACATAAATCCTGAAGAAAGAGATAAAATTCTTGGTATGATTGATATCAAAAACCAGGAAAAAGAAACTGCCATTTCATCAATTGACAAATTTAACTTTTATCCGCAGGATAAAATTCTCACCAAAGAAATCATAGAAGATTTGGATGCAAAAATCCAAACGATTAATACTGAGCGATATAGAATCAATTATCAGATTAAGAAAACCGAGGATTCCTTACGCCAAACAACTGAAGATGTAAATCTGGACAAATTGCAGGAATTGTTCGATGACACAAATTTATTCTTCCCGAATAAGTTGAAGAAACAATTTGAAGATCTTGAATCATTCAACAATGCCATTTCCTCCGAAAGGAAAAAGTACCTAAGAGAAAATCTGGAAAAGTTACGTGCCGAATATAATGACATAGATGAGCAAGTTCGGTTGTTGGAATTGCAAAAAAGCGAAAAACTCACATTTTTAACGGAAAGTGATTCGTATACGAAATTCAAATCGTATCAAAAGCAACTGGCTACAATTGAATCTGAATTGTCGTTCCTGAATGAAAAACTGCGATTGATTGACAGGTCCGTTGCAATACAGGAAGAAATAAAAGGAATCAAGTTGCAATTATTGCAGTCTAAGGAAGATGTGCAAAAAGAAATAGGACAGCAAAAACATGCCGATTTGCGTAGGATTTTCAATCAGATTATCGTTGATGTCGTGGGTACTAACGCTATTATTTCAATCAAACAGAATGATCAAGGGAACGTTGATTATTCTGCCGAATATCAGACTGCCGAATATCAGAATCTCAAACAGGTAAGCACTTCCGAAGCGGACGGAACTTCCTATAAGAAACTGCTTTGCGCTGCTTTTGATCTGTCGCTACTAATCCATTATTCTAAAAATTCATTTTTCAGATTTGTATATCATGACGGCATTTTTGAAGGATTGGATGACCGTATCAAAGTCCGTTTGTTGAACTCTGTGAAATCAATTTGTCAACAATATAACATTCAATATATTGTGTCAATGATTGATTCCGATATTCCGAAAATGCAAGACGGCACTCTTTATCCTATTCAGTCTTCGGAGATTTGTTTGCAATTGAACGATCGTGATGACGATGGAAAACTGTTTAAGCAAAGTTTCTGATTTTTGTTATGCCTAACTACCCAACATACAAACTCGGTGAAATTTGCAAAACAACAAGCGGAGGAACTCCTGACAGAAAAAATAGTTCGTATTATAACGGTTCGATTCCATGGGTGAAATCTGGTGAATTAGACAAAGGCATTATTTATGATACAGAAGAAAGGATAACAGAAGAAGCAGTCAAAAACTCAAGTGCGAAAATCTTCCCCAAAGGAACATTGTTGATTGCCTTATATGGTGCAACTATTGGCAAACTTGGCTTTTTAGGTATTTCGGCTGCGACAAACCAAGCGGTTTGTGGAATTTTTCCAAGCGAAAAAGTGAATTTAGATTTTTTGAGTTATTTTCTGTTTCATAAAAGAAAAGATTTGATAGCACAAGGAACAGGCGGAGCACAGCCAAATATCAGTCAGACAATACTTAAAAACCTCTCCATTCCCCTTCCCCCTCTCGCCATCCAGCGCGCCATAGTAACCCGCATAGAATCCCTCTTTGCCGAGTTGGATAAAGGCGTGGAAAAACTGAAAACCGCACAGCAACAACTAAAAGTCTATAGGCAGGCGGTGCTGAATGATTGCTTGACTAAAGGTAGTGAGATGTGGGAGAGAGTGAAGTTAAAGGATATTTGTTTGTCTATTTCTGATGGTGACCATTTGCCACCCAAGCGTACAGATAAAGGTGTCCCTTTTATTACTATTTCGGATATAAAAGGCAATAGCATAGATTTTTCTAATGTGAGTTATATGACGGAAGAGTATTATGAAAACTTGTCTCAAAGCAGAAAGGCAATGGTAGGAGACATTTTATATACTGTTACAGGCTCTTTTGGTATTCCTGTTTTAGTTGAGAAGAATATAAAATTCTGCTTTCAGAGACATATTGGACTAATTCGTCCTAATGTAACTATTGTAATGCAAAGATGGTTGTATTATATGATGCAATCACCTATAATATATTCTCAAGCAACAGAAAAATCAACAGGAACTGCTCAAAAAACGGTCACGCTATCTGTTTTAAGAGATTTTAAATTATGTCTTCCGCCACTTCTCGAACAGCAGCGCATAGTCCAAGAAATTGAAACCCGATTATCGGCTTGCGATGTGATGGAGAAAAGCATCAACGAGTCGTTGCAACAAGCCGAGGCATTACGGCAAAGCATCCTGAAAAAGGCTTTCGAGGGGGAATTGGTGTAGGATGTCTTATCGTTCTTGAAACAAAAAATAAAGTCTTAGGATTATAAATACAAAATATAAGTTGTAGGACATATAAAAATAGTATTTTTGCAAGCATATTATTTGAAGAAAATGAATACGGAAGAACGCAAGATTAGGAATTTAGTCATAAAAAACCATAAATGTTTCAAAGAAGCGGAATGTTCTTTTGAAAAGGCTGATGGCAGCATCTACCAATGGAATGTTTTTTTGGGGGACAACAATTCCGGTAAAACGAATCTTTTAAAGGCAATTGCAAGTTTAAGGGCTGTCGAATTAACACTTATAAAACATAAAGATGAAAATTCTAAATTTATAAGACTTGTTCCTGCTTTTTTTCGAGATAATACAGTTCCATTTAGAGATGAAAATAGTGTTTTTTGTCAGGTTACAAATTTTTCTGAAACTTGGGGATTAAAACATACAGTTGCATTGGCGGAAATATCTGAAATGAAGAATTTCATCATTTATGGATATGGTGTTTCTCGATACCCTTCTTCAAAAGGCTTGAATGATTCCTCGACTGATGATTGCGATACGCTTTTTTCAAGAGAAGCTTCTTTAATCAATCTGAAAGACTGGCTGCTCAATCTGGATTATTCTTCAAAAAACGAACAACCTGAAGCTGTAAGAAGGCTGAAAAAAATCAAGGATATACTTACCAGTGACGTGTTCCCGGAAATAGAGGATTTCCGTTGTCAAAGTTCCGAAGAATTGCAGAATTATGTGGAGTTCTTAGTGAAAGGAGTTTGGTGCAAATACGAGGACTTGGGATTTGGCTATCAATCCATGATGTCGTGGATGATTGATTTTTGCAAAAGGATGTTTGAACGTTATCCGAAATCCGAAAACCCGTTGACAGAAAGTGCGATTGTCCTTGTTGATGAAATCGACCTTCATCTTCATCCTCAGTGGCAACGCACAGTCATTCCGTATCTGTCGAAAACATTCCCTAACACGCAATTCATTGTAACGACACACAGTCCAATGGTTCTTCAATCGGCGGAAGACATTAATCTATTCGTGTTAAAGCACAATAAGGAAGGAATGGTAAGTGTTGAACATAGTGACATTCATGATTTCAGAGGATGGACGGTTGAAGAAATCCTTCGTGAGACTATGGGATTGCAAAATGATGTCCATTCGGATGAGTATCAACGATTAATAAGCAAATTCAATGCAAGTTTAGATAATAATGACAAGGAAAATATGCAAAAAGCATACGATGAGATAATTCTGTTATTGCACCCGAACAACCCATTGAAGAGAATATTGGAAATACAAAGAAACCAGTTGTTGGCAGATGATTAAATTGACATTGATCGACAAACCTGTCGAGTTGACGGATGAAGTATGCCAACAACTGACAGACAAATATAAAGCAGATAAAAGTTCCGTTTGGAATAAGGAATATATAAAAGTTGCTTTGCTGAAAATGACAAATGATAAATGTGCCTATTCCGAAGCTCCTTTGAATGAAAACGGCACTTATATGGAAGTCGAACATTTTCGATGCAAGGACAAATATCCCGATAAAGTGGTGGAATGGGGAAATCTGTTGCCTGTTTGTAAAACTTGTAATGTCACAAAAGGTGAATGGGATGTGGAAAAGGATGGAGATATTGTGAATCCTTTGGTGGATAATCCACAGGATTATTTGTATGTAAAATCCTTTCGTTATAAAGGGAAAAATGAAAAAGGATGTACTACAATTGAAAAGCTGGATTTGAATAATTCAGATCAATTTGTAATGCCTCGTTTTCAAATATTCGAAAAAATCATTGATGATATTGAATTCTTGACACAAAAATTATCAACGGATGAAACAGATAGGCAAAAATCCAATACTATAAAGAAATTCAAGCAATGTCTTAGGGAGGCTTCCCCTAAAAAGATTTATTCCGCAATAATTGCTACCTCTATTCTTGAATCAGAAGAATATGCAAGTATGAAAAAAATAGTACAGAGGAAAAAACTGTGGGATAGTGAATTTGATGAATTAGAAAACACATTGAAATCTATTGCATTATTCAAATAATTGTATTTGCAATTATACTTATGACCGATTCAACCATCATCTCGAAAATTTGGAACATGGCCAACGTGCTGCGCGACGACGGCGTCAGCTATGGCGATTATCTGGAACAAATCACCTACCTGCTCTTCCTGAAAATGGCAGACGAAATGAACAAGCCGCCCTACAGCAAAGGTTTGCATTTCCCGCATCTGAAAGACGCCGAAGGCCACGAAATAGCCGATGGCGAATTGTGCGACTGGGAGACACTCGTCAGTAAACGCGGTGCGGAACTTGAGGCCTACTATGTGCAGATGCTCCGCAGCCTTGGCACCGAGAAAGGTATGCTTGGCCAAATCTACACCAAGAGCCAAAACAAGATTCAGGACCCGGCCAAACTGCTGCGCGTCATTGAGATGATTAATCGTGAAAACTGGTCGCTGATGGGTTCCGATGTGAAAGGCAAGATTTACGAAGGTCTGTTGGAGAAAAATGCCGAAGACACCAAGAGCGGGGCTGGTCAGTATTTTACACCTCGTGCATTGATAAAGGCAATGGTGGCGTGTGTGCGTCCAAAACCACAGAAAACAATTATTGACCCGGCTTGTGGAACAGGTGGCTTTTTCCTCGCTTCGTACGATTATTTGGCAGGACAATCATTAAATAAAGACGAAAAGCAATTCCTGAAAAAGAAAACCTTCTTCGGAAACGAGATTGTAGCCAATACGCGCCGTTTATGTTTGATGAACCTGTATTTGCACAACATAGGCGAGTTGGACAGCGAGGATTTCATTTCGCCAAACGATGCCTTGGTGGCAGACAATGGCAATCGTTACGATTATGTGCTAACCAATCCTCCGTTCGGAAAGAAAAGTAGCATAACCATTACCAACGAAGATGGAGAAATAGAAAAAGAGGATTTGAGCTACAACCGTCAGGATTTTTGGGAAACGACTTCCAATAAGCAGTTGAATTTCCTGCAACACATCAAGACGTTGCTAAAAGTAACTGGGCAGGCAGCCGTAGTTTTGCCAGATAACGTGTTGTTCGAAGGTGGAGCAGGTGAGGAGATTCGCAAGCAACTTATGAAAACTACAGAATTGCACACGATTTTGCG